>NZ_JBVVUF010000001.1:0-7603 GCF_055809595.1 Pseudolysinimonas sp. 10J20-29
CTCGTGAGACAGGCCCCGCTGTTAATCTCAACGGAAGCTCACTTGCTATCCGGGGGGACAGACATTGGCTACACAGCGACGGAAGAACCAGGTGCCCAGTGGGCAGATGGCGTTCGACCTTTGGGGACTTGGCGACTCCGACGCGGAAGCCGCAGTCTCTGCGGCCGCAGACGGACCGATGACAACGACCGAGCGCGAGCTCGCAGAACGAGGGGAACACGTTGAACTACTACGGAGTCCGGATTCGCGATCGGTGGGCGCAGATGGCGCCGATGGCGTATCGCCAGATCACGGACCCGGAGACGTTCTTCTCGGAGATGGGGGAGCGGATCGGGACGCAGATCGTGGAAATGGCACGAGATCTCGCGGGGCCGGACCTGCCGGGGGAGACGTACTTGAACAAGACCGGCCGGCTACAAGCCGCCCGGCTGCAAGCGGAGGAAGTGATCATGTCCACGGAAGTGATGTGGCCAGCGCCGGAGACCTCGATGGAGGAACTTCGGGAGGAATGGGAGTCGACCAGCCCGATGGACGTGGGGCTGATCGACTGGGCGTTCTCGATCGAGGGGACGGTGTACGAGGATCAGCTGGAGGACGCGGCGGCAACCTGGATGGTGCCGATCGACTTCCTCCGCGAGCTCGCGACGACATCGAGCCCTTCAGCTTTGATGAAGAAGCACGAGGAGATGCTTCAGCGGAGTCGGGATCTCCGGTTCGCCCGCTGGCTGGATCAGCAAGCAGCGCAGTAGCACCTCGGTTCGTTCCGCGCTCCCAGGACGAACTCGCACCCTCCGGGGCGAAGGCGCGCTTCGCGGCGAACGTGGCAGCGATCGAGGTGTCGCGCCGCATTCAGGAGAGCGGACGCACCGCAACCCCTGACGAGCAAGCCGTGCTCGCGCGGTGGTCGAGCTGGGGTGCACTGCCCGACGTCTTCGACGAGAACAAGTCCTCGTGGACGAGCGAGCGCGCCCAGCTGCGCGCGCTTCTGGATGACAAGGCATACGCGGAGGCGCGTCGAACAACGATCAACGCCCACTACACCGACCCGGCCTACGTGCGCGAGATCTGGCGTGCACTGAAGGAACTCGGGTTCAAGAACGGCGACGTCTTGGAGCCCGGCTCCGGTGCGGGCACCTTCATCGGCCTCGCGCCGGCTGGCGCCCGCATGACCGGCGTCGAGCTCGACAGCACGACCGCTGCGATCTCTGCCGCCCTGTACCCGCACGCCAAGGTGCTCAACGAGTCGTTCGCAGACACCATCGTGCGCAACGGGCAGTTCGATGCAGCTGTCGGAAACGTGCCCTTCGCTGACGTTGCTCTGCACGACCCGGTGCACAACCGGGGCAACCACTCGATGCACAACCACTTCATCATCAAGTCGCTGGCCGCGACTCGCCCTGGCGGCATGGTGGCGGTCCTCACGAGCCACTACACGCTGGACGCGCGCAACCCCGGCGCGCGTCGCGAGATGGCCAAGCTGGCAGAACTCGTCGGAGCCGTGCGGCTTCCTTCCGGCGCGCACCGCCGAGCGGCAGGGACCGAGGTGGTCACGGATCTGCTCATCTTCCGTCGCCACGATGCCGATGCGGCGCGCGACTTCGGGGACTGGGACACCGTGGCCCAGGTCGTCGTCGACGACGCCCAGATCTCGCTCAACAACTACTTCGTCAATCGCCCCGAGCACGTGCTCGGAGAACTGTCGGTCGGCACCGGCATGTACGGCTCCGCGACGCTACACGTGAAGTCCCCGCTTTCCGAGACGTCTGAACGGCTCCGCTACGCGCTCGACGACATCGTGCGTAGCGCCACCGAGCGCGGGCTGACCTTCGGGGCGGCCGCGCCGGAGGTTGCAGCCGAACGGGCCGCATTCGTTCCTGCACCGGCCAACAGCTGGGACGGCACGATCCTCTCTCGGCCGGGCAACGTGTTCACGATCGTGAACCGCGGCGGTGAAGAACCGCTGGCGGTTCCCAAGACTCAAGCCACTGAGTTGCGTGCGCTTGTGCAGCTGCGCGACTCTGCCGTCGCGCTACTCGAGGCGGAGGCCAAGACGGTCGACGACACCGACGAGATCGATGCGGCACGCACTCGCCTGCGTGAGCGCTACGACGCCTACGTTGCGCGGTATGGCCCGCTGAACCGCTACACCCTGCGGTCGACGGGTCGAATCGACGAGGAGACCGGCGAGACTCGCATGGCGCGCGTGACGCCGCGCGCACTCGCCATCCTCCGGCAAGACCCGTTCGGCCCGCTCGTCATGGCGCTTGAGCAGTTCGATGAAGAAACCCAGGAAGCCGCCCACGCAGCGATCCTCACCCGTCGTGTCGTCCAGCCTCGGCCTGTTGTCGAAGGTGTCGAAACGGCCGCCGAAGCAGTCGCGATCAGCCTTGACCGGACGGGTGGCGTTGACCTTGAACTCGTAGCCGATCTGCTTGGCGTCGACACAGAGCAGGCGCGCCGTGAACTCGACGGCCATGTCTTCGACGATCCAGCCGGCGGACTGGTGCCGACCGCTGAGTACCTCAGCGGTGACGTGCGCACGAAGCTCGACGCCGCGCGCGAGGCCGCGCTTGACGATCCGCGTTTCGAGCCGAACGTCGCAGCCTTGCAGGACGTCCTGCCGCCGTCGCTGACGAGCGAGCAGATCGAAGCCCGCATGGGAGCGGTCTGGATCGACGCCGCGACTCATCAGCAGTTCCTCAACGAGATCCTTCAGGACCGATACGTCCGCGTTGAGAACCCTGTTGCCGGCATGTGGACAGTCACTGGCGGTGTTCGCCAGTCCGTGCGCGCCACCAACGAGTGGGGCACCGATCGTCGGCCCGCACAGGACATCGCACAAGCGCTCATGGAGCAGCGCGCTCTGATTGTGCAGGACGAGATCGAAGGCAGCGACGGGCGCAAGACTCGGGTGACCAACCCGGTCGAGACGTCGGCGGCGCAAGAGAAGGCCCGCGAGATGCAGGAGCGATTCTCCGAGTGGGTATGGGAAGACCCCGAGCGAGCGCAGCGACTCACCGAGGAATACAACCGCCGATTCAACTCGATCGTCCTCCGGAACTACACGGGCGCTGGTGACTACCTGACGCTCCCGGGCATGGCCGCGAACTTCTCACCTCGGCCGCACCAGCGTGACGCTGTTGCGCGCATGATTGCCGAACCCGCTGTTGGACTGTTCCACCAGGTGGGTGCCGGCAAGACCGCCGAGATGGTGATCGGCACGATGGAGCTCAAGCGGATGGGCCTGGTCAAGAAGCCTGTCGTCGTTGTCCCGAACCACATGCTCGAGCAGTTCGGTCGCGAGTGGCTCCAGATCTACCCCCAGGCGCGCATCCTGGCCGCAGCAACCAGCGATCTTGCTGGCGATCGCCGTCGCATGTTCGTAGCGCGCGCGGCCGCGAACGACTGGGACGCGATCATCATGACGCGGAGCGCGTTCGAGCGCATTCCGCTGTCGGCAGAGAACGAATCCCGCTACATCGCTTCTCAGGCCGAGGCGCTGCGCGCCGCCCTTGAGAACGACGAAGCGAACCTCTCCGTCAAGCGCATCGAGCGTGCTGTTGTTCGTCTCGAAGAAGCCGCCGCGAAGCTTCTCGACCGGCCGCGCGACCCCGGCCTCACCTTTGAAGCTACGGGAATCGACTACGCGGTAGTCGATGAGTTCCACGGGTACAAGAACCTTCGGACCGAGAGCAACATCCAGGACGCTGCGATCACTGGCGCGCACCGTGCCAGCGACATGCACATGAAGCTCGAGTATCTGCGTTCGCAACACGGTGCGCGAGTCGTCACCGTGGCGACCGCCACGCCGATCGCGAACTCGATCACCGAGGCGTACGTCATGCAGCGCTACCTCCGACCCGACCTGCTCGAAGCGGCCGGCATCGGCAGCTTCGATGCGTGGGCGGCCACCTTCGGTGAGACGGTCACCGACATGGAGATGGGTCCCACCGGGAGTGACAGCTTCCGTATGAAGACCCGTTTCGCCAAGTTCCAGAACGTGCCGGAGATGCTCCGCATGTGGCACGTGTTCGCGGACGTGAAGACCGCCGAGGATCTCCAACTGCCGACACCGGCACTGCGCGCTCGCCCCGATGGCGAGCGTGCGCCGGAGACTGTCGTGCTTCCCGCCACCGAGCAGTTGCAGTCGTACATCGCAGAACTCGGAGAGCGTGCAGACCTGGTGGCGGGTGGAAGCGTCCAGCCGACCGAGGACAACATGCTGAAGATCTCCACCGATGGCCGGAAGGCTGCGCTCGATATGCGCATGGTCAACGAGTGGGGAGATCACGGCGAGGGCGTCAAGTTGAACGCCGTCGCAGCTCGTATCGCGGCCGAATGGCGCGCCACGCGCGAGAACATCTACACGGACGTCACGACGGGCGAGGAATCCCCTGTACGCGGTGGACTTCAGCTGGTCTTTGCCGACCTCGGCACGCCTTCAGATGAACGCTGGGATGCGTACAACGAGCTCGCGCTGCTGCTCACGCAGGAGGGGCTCCCGCGTGAGTCGATCCGGTTCATCCATGACGCACGGAACGACGCCGAGAAGGCGCGACTGTTCGCGGCCGCCCGCGCCGGCCACGTCGCGGTGCTGATCGGCTCGACGGAGAAGATGGGCGTCGGCACGAATGTGCAGGCCCGCATGACGGCGATGCATCACGTCGACTGCCCGTGGCGCCCGGCCGACGTCGAGCAGCGCGACGGACGCGGTGTTCGACAGGGCAACCAGAACGACGAGATCGCGATCTACCGGTACGTCGTCGAGGGGAGCTTCGACTCTTACATGTGGCAGGCAATCGAAAGGAAGGCACGGTTCATCGCGCAGATCATGCGCGGCCGCCTCGACGTGCGCGAGCTCGAAGACATTGGCGACACCGCGCTGTCGGCGTCCGAGGCCAAGGCGCTCTCGTCGGGGAACCCGCTCCTGCTGGAGAAGGCTGTGGCCGACAACGAGCTCGCGCGGCTCGAACGGCTCTCGCGCGCCCACTCTCGTGGACTCAGCAGTCTGAGCCTGACGCGCGAGGTCGCAGCCGACAAGATCAACTTCCTGGAGAGTCAGCTCGCTCTGCTCGAGGTTGCCGCCACGCGCGCCGAGGACGTGAGCGGCGACGCCTTCCGCATGAACGTCAACGGGACCGTGTGCACCACACGCACCGAGGCCATGCACGCGATCGCGGACTGGGCTAACACGGCTGGCTTGCGCTACGAACCGATCCGCTCCGAGAGGGACTTCGGCAAGATCGGGTCGATCGCCGGTTTCGACGTGCACGCGCAGATGCAGACGCGCGTGGACTACGGGAAGCCGAGCTACGTGTCCATCAAGCTCGCTGATGTCCCGCGTTCAGGACTTGCCTTCGAGCGGGACGAACTGTTGCAGCCGGGAGTCGGCGTGGTGCGCTCCATCGAGAACCGCACCACGTCGATCGAGCGCAGCATCCGTGAACTGCGTCAGGATCTTGAAGCGCAGGAGCGCACGATCGCGGAGGCCGACGATCGTCTGCACAAGCCCTTCGGTCAGGCTGACGCTCTCGCGGCCGCGCGCGCTCGCGCCAAGGAGGTCGACGACCAACTCGCCGCCATGCACGCGGAGCAGGCGCGAGCCAAGGCTGCGGAGTCATCCAACTCCAACGCCGACGTTGACGTCGCGCGCGCCGGTTTTGCGCAGCCTGCCAGCGCGGCTCTGAGCGCCACGACCGCAGGCCGTGTGGCGTCGCGCGAAGCGGCACAGGACGGTGGCCCCGAACTCACCCGCTAGCGCGGTTTCGTTCACCTTCCACCTCCCTCCCTGCCCCCCAACACATGCTGAACGTCGCGGCGCCGGGCGGGTGTCAAGGGTGCCCCGCAGGGGCATCGCGTGCGACGCGAAGCGCCCTTGATACCCGCACAAGCCGATGGCACAATCTCCCGGCATGGGGGGCAGGGGACCCGGCACGATCTTGCCTCGACAAAGGAAGCGGCCCCACCGTCTACACGGTGGGGCCGCTTCCTTCCTGGGGCAGTCGTTAGAACTGATTCTCGCCGCTCGCGACGACGCCGGTGGGCGGCGTCGAGCGCGGCTTTCGCGCGGCCTTCGGACGCGCGCCAGCCGGCGGCTTGAGGTCGCGCAGGTCGCGCTCGGAGAGCCCCGCGTCGAGCGCGGACTTGTACGCGGCCGCCCACTTGCCGTTCGCGTCATCGAGGCGACTCTGCGCCTCGGTAGCGGTGTTCGCTGCTGCACCTAGCTCGTGCACAGCGTCCACCTTGGACTGGATGCGTGCTTCCTCGTCGCGGCGCGTCTTTTCAGCCAGCGCGGCGACGTCGATTCCCTTAGCCATGCGTCGATCCTACGGCTCGTCGCGGCACGCGAACAACAGCCACTTCAGCCCTCGCGAGCGAGGGGCCTGATCCGGTCACCCGGTGGGGGGGACCGGAGCAAGCTATAGACTTAGCACGGCTAAGTCGGGCTTGGTGCTGGACTGGGGCGTCCATCACGGGCATACTTGCCCTATCGGGCCGTATGGTCCCCGCCGTTATGGCGGGTTCGCTGCGCTGGGCCAGGAGG
The DNA here is from genome assembly GCF_055809595.1 of Pseudolysinimonas sp. 10J20-29. Lineage (NCBI taxonomy): Bacteria > Bacillati > Actinomycetota > Actinomycetes > Micrococcales > Microbacteriaceae > Pseudolysinimonas > Pseudolysinimonas sp. 10J20-29. The sequence goes on from NZ_JBVVUF010000001.1 coordinate 6,545, forward strand.
AAGGAGAGTCGCGTGAACGACCAGAGTTCTCGACGGCTGCTCGGCCGCCGTCGCCGCGCGAATGTTGAGGGCGGCCGCACCATTCGCCACGAGGTGAAGGTGACGCCCGAAGAAGAAGCTCGACTGCTTGGTGCAGCGCATGCACAGCAAGTCACCGTGCCCCGACTCTTGGTGGAGTCGGCCTTGAACCGAGGCGACGGCATGACGATCACCGAGCGCCGTCAGCTTGCCGTCGCGCTCAATGAGTTCTCCCGATTGCTCGGCACGATCGCGAACAACGCGAACCAGTTGGCGAAGCATGCGAACACGGAGCACGAGATCCCGGCATGGGCGCTCGATGTGGTCACCGACTACCGCGAGATCCGCCCGCAACTTCGCGAGCTCGTCGCGCGGCTGGTGTCGTCGTGATTCCGAACATCACGCGCGGCGATCGGTTCGGCGGACTCATGTCGTACCTGTTCGGTGAAGGACGTGAGAACGAACACACTGATCCTCACGTCGTCGCCGGGGATGCGGAGACGTTCGTGCTGTTTGGCAGCCGGCCGTTGGACAAGGCGGACCAGCTGATGTTGGGCGCGGAACTTGATCTCGCGCGCGTCACGACGGGGACAGAGGTCACGCGCCTTCGCCGCGTGAATGGTGCAGACGGCAGCGTTGCGACGCTTGAGCGGCGCGCTGCGCATGTGTGGCACTGCTCGCTCTCGCTTCGCTCGGAGGAAGGTCAGCTGACGGATGAGCGCTGGCAGGAGATCGCGGAGCAATTCGTCGAGCGCATGGGTTTCACTGACGCAGACGGGCGTGCGCCCTGCCGTTGGGTTGCTGTCCGTCATGGACTCAGCAAGAACGGAAACGACCACGTTCACCTGGCCGTTTCTCTCGTGCGTGAGGACGGCACGAAGGCAAGCGTGCACAACGACTTCTCGCGCGCGCAAGCGGTGGCTCGTGAGCTCGAAGTCGAGCACGGTCTGGAGGTCACTGGCGATCGCGCGGAAGGGCTCGGTACTCGAGGTGTCTCGCCCGCCGCGCTGAACGCTTCCGAGGGTCGCGGGGCGTTGACGC
>NZ_JBVVUF010000003.1:0-35892 GCF_055809595.1 Pseudolysinimonas sp. 10J20-29
GGAGCGGTCTGGATCGACGCCGCGACTCATCAGCAGTTCCTCAACGAGATCCTTCAGGACCGATACGTCCGCGTTGAGAACCCTGTTGCCGGCATGTGGACAGTCACTGGCGGTGTTCGCCAGTCCGTGCGCGCCACCAACGAGTGGGGCACCGATCGTCGGCCCGCACAGGACATCGCACAAGCGCTCATGGAGCAGCGCGCTCTGATTGTGCAGGACGAGATCGAAGGCAGCGACGGGCGCAAGACTCGGGTGACCAACCCGGTCGAGACGTCGGCGGCGCAAGAGAAGGCCCGCGAGATGCAGGAGCGATTCTCCGAGTGGGTATGGGAAGACCCCGAGCGAGCGCAGCGACTCACCGAGGAATACAACCGCCGATTCAACTCGATCGTCCTCCGGAACTACACGGGCGCTGGTGACTACCTGACGCTCCCGGGCATGGCCGCGAACTTCTCACCTCGGCCGCACCAGCGTGACGCTGTTGCGCGCATGATTGCCGAACCCGCTGTTGGACTGTTCCACCAGGTGGGTGCCGGCAAGACCGCCGAGATGGTGATCGGCACGATGGAGCTCAAGCGGATGGGCCTGGTCAAGAAGCCTGTCGTCGTTGTCCCGAACCACATGCTCGAGCAGTTCGGTCGCGAGTGGCTCCAGATCTACCCCCAGGCGCGCATCCTGGCCGCAGCAACCAGCGATCTTGCTGGCGATCGCCGTCGCATGTTCGTAGCGCGCGCGGCCGCGAACGACTGGGACGCGATCATCATGACGCGGAGCGCGTTCGAGCGCATTCCGCTGTCGGCAGAGAACGAATCCCGCTACATCGCTTCTCAGGCCGAGGCGCTGCGCGCCGCCCTTGAGAACGACGAAGCGAACCTCTCCGTCAAGCGCATCGAGCGTGCTGTTGTTCGTCTCGAAGAAGCCGCCGCGAAGCTTCTCGACCGGCCGCGCGACCCCGGCCTCACCTTTGAAGCTACGGGAATCGACTACGCGGTAGTCGATGAGTTCCACGGGTACAAGAACCTTCGGACCGAGAGCAACATCCAGGACGCTGCGATCACTGGCGCGCACCGTGCCAGCGACATGCACATGAAGCTCGAGTATCTGCGTTCGCAACACGGTGCGCGAGTCGTCACCGTGGCGACCGCCACGCCGATCGCGAACTCGATCACCGAGGCGTACGTCATGCAGCGCTACCTCCGACCCGACCTGCTCGAAGCGGCCGGCATCGGCAGCTTCGATGCGTGGGCGGCCACCTTCGGTGAGACGGTCACCGACATGGAGATGGGTCCCACCGGGAGTGACAGCTTCCGTATGAAGACCCGTTTCGCCAAGTTCCAGAACGTGCCGGAGATGCTCCGCATGTGGCACGTGTTCGCGGACGTGAAGACCGCCGAGGATCTCCAACTGCCGACACCGGCACTGCGCGCTCGCCCCGATGGCGAGCGTGCGCCGGAGACTGTCGTGCTTCCCGCCACCGAGCAGTTGCAGTCGTACATCGCAGAACTCGGAGAGCGTGCAGACCTGGTGGCGGGTGGAAGCGTCCAGCCGACCGAGGACAACATGCTGAAGATCTCCACCGATGGCCGGAAGGCTGCGCTCGATATGCGCATGGTCAACGAGTGGGGAGATCACGGCGAGGGCGTCAAGTTGAACGCCGTCGCAGCTCGTATCGCGGCCGAATGGCGCGCCACGCGCGAGAACATCTACACGGACGTCACGACGGGCGAGGAATCCCCTGTACGCGGTGGACTTCAGCTGGTCTTTGCCGACCTCGGCACGCCTTCAGATGAACGCTGGGATGCGTACAACGAGCTCGCGCTGCTGCTCACGCAGGAGGGGCTCCCGCGTGAGTCGATCCGGTTCATCCATGACGCACGGAACGACGCCGAGAAGGCGCGACTGTTCGCGGCCGCCCGCGCCGGCCACGTCGCGGTGCTGATCGGCTCGACGGAGAAGATGGGCGTCGGCACGAATGTGCAGGCCCGCATGACGGCGATGCATCACGTCGACTGCCCCGTGGCGCCCGGCCGACGTCGAGCAGCGCGACGGACGCGGTGTTCGACAGGGCAACCAGAACGACGAGATCGCGATCTACCGGTACGTCGTCGAGGGGAGCTTCGACTCTTACATGTGGCAGGCAATCGAAAGGAAGGCACGGTTCATCGCGCAGATCATGCGCGGCCGCCTCGACGTGCGCGAGCTCGAAGACATTGGCGACACCGCGCTGTCGGCGTCCGAGGCCAAGGCGCTCTCGTCGGGGAACCCGCTCCTGCTGGAGAAGGCTGTGGCCGACAACGAGCTCGCGCGGCTCGAACGGCTCTCGCGCGCCCACTCTCGTGGACTCAGCAGTCTGAGCCTGACGCGCGAGGTCGCAGCCGACAAGATCAACTTCCTGGAGAGTCAGCTCGCTCTGCTCGAGGTTGCCGCCACGCGCGCCGAGGACGTGAGCGGCGACGCCTTCCGCATGAACGTCAACGGGACCGTGTGCACCACACGCACCGAGGCCATGCACGCGATCGCGGACTGGGCTAACACGGCTGGCTTGCGCTACGAACCGATCCGCTCCGAGAGGGACTTCGGCAAGATCGGGTCGATCGCCGGTTTCGACGTGCACGCGCAGATGCAGACGCGCGTGGACTACGGGAAGCCGAGCTACGTGTCCATCAAGCTCGCTGATGTCCCGCGTTCAGGACTTGCCTTCGAGCGGGACGAACTGTTGCAGCCGGGAGTCGGCGTGGTGCGCTCCATCGAGAACCGCACCACGTCGATCGAGCGCAGCATCCGTGAACTGCGTCAGGATCTTGAAGCGCAGGAGCGCACGATCGCGGAGGCCGACGATCGTCTGCACAAGCCCTTCGGTCAGGCTGACGCTCTCGCGGCCGCGCGCGCTCGCGCCAAGGAGGTCGACGACCAACTCGCCGCCATGCACGCGGAGCAGGCGCGAGCCAAGGCTGCGGAGTCATCCAACTCCAACGCCGACGTCAACGTCGCGCGCGCCGGTTTTGCGCAGCCTGCCAGCCGCGGCTCTGAGCGCCACGACCGCAGGCCGTGTGGCGTCGCGCGAAGCGGCACAGGACGGTGGCCCCGAACTCACCCGCTAGCGCGGTTTCGTTCACCTTCCACCTCCCTCCCTGCCCCCCAACACATGCTGAACGTCGCGGCGCCGGGCGGGTGTCAAGGGTGCCCCGCAGGGGCATCGCGTGCGACGCGAAGCGCCCTTGATACCCGCACAAGCCGATGGCACAATCTCCCGGCATGGGGGGCAGGGGACCCGGCACGATCTTGCCTCGACAAAGGAAGCGGCCCCACCGTCTACACGGTGGGGCCGCTTCCTTCCTGGGGCAGTCGTTAGAACTGATTCTCGCCGCTCGCGACGACGCCGGTGGGCGGCGTCGAGCGCGGCTTTCGCGCGGCCTTCGGACGCGCGCCAGCCGGCGGCTTGAGGTCGCGCAGGTCGCGCTCGGAGAGCCCCGCGTCGAGCGCGGACTTGTACGCGGCCGCCCACTTGCCGTTCGCGTCATCTCGAGGCGACTCTGCGCCTCGGTAGCGGTGTTCGCTGCTGCACCTAGCTCGTGCACAGCGTCCACCTTGGACTGGATGCGTGCTTCCTCGTCGCGGCGCGTCTTTTCAGCCAGCGCGGCGACGTCGATTCCCTTAGCCATGCGTCGATCCTACGGCTCGTCGCGGCACGCGAACAACAGCCACTTCAGCCCTCGCGAGCGAGGGGCCTGATCCGGTCACCCGGTGGGGGGGACCGGAGCAAGCTATAGACTTAGCACGGCTAAGTCGGGCTTGGTGCTGGACTGGGGCGTCCATCACGGGCATACTTGCCCTATCGGGCCGTATGGTCCCCGCCGTTATGGCGGGTTCGCTGCGCTGGGCCAGGAGGAAGGAGAGTCGCGTGAACGACCAGAGTTCTCGACGGCTGCTCGGCCGCCGTCGCCGCGCGAATGTTGAGGGCGGCCGCACCATTCGCCACGAGGTGAAGGTGACGCCCGAAGAAGAAGCTCGACTGCTTGGTGCAGGGCGCATGCACAGCAAGTCACCGTGCCCCGACTCTTGGTGGAGTCGGCCTTGAACCGAGGCGACGGCATGACGATCACCGAGCGCCGTCAGCTTGCCGTCGCGCTCAATGAGTTCTCCCGATTGCTCGGCACGATCGCGAACAACGCGAACCAGTTGGCGAAGCATGCGAACACGGAGCACGAGATCCCGGCATGGGCGCTCGATGTGGTCACCGACTACCGCGAGATCCGCCCGCAACTTCGCGAGCTCGTCGCGCGGCTGGTGTCGTCGTGATTCCGAACATCACGCGCGGCGATCGGTTCGGCGGACTCATGTCGTACCTGTTCGGTGAAGGACGTGAGAACGAACACACTGATCCTCACGTCGTCGCCGGGGATGCGGAGACGTTCGTGCTGTTTGGCAGCCGGCCGTTGGACAAGGCGGACCAGCTGATGTTGGGCGCGGAACTTGATCTCGCGCGCGTCACGACGGGGACAGAGGTCACGCGCCTTCGCCGCGTGAATGGTGCAGACGGCAGCGTTGCGACGCTTGAGCGGCGCGCTGCGCATGTGTGGCACTGCTCGCTCTCGCTTCGCTCGGAGGAAGGTCAGCTGACGGATGAGCGCTGGCAGGAGATCGCGGAGCAATTCGTCGAGCGCATGGGTTTCACTGACGCAGACGGGCGTGCGCCCTGCCGTTGGGTTGCTGTCCGTCATGGACTCAGCAAGAACGGAAACGACCACGTTCACCTGGCCGTTTCTCTCGTGCGTGAGGACGGCACGAAGGCAAGCGTGCACAACGACTTCTCGCGCGCGCAAGCGGTGGCTCGTGAGCTCGAAGTCGAGCACGGTCTGGAGGTCACTGGCGATCGCGCGGAAGGGCTCGGTACTCGAGGTGTCTCGCCCGCCGCGCTGAACGCTTCCGAGGGTCGCGGGGCGTCGACGCCCGACGTCGTGCGTCTTGCTCGAGGCGTGCGCGCCGCTGCTGCGGCCGCTGCCGATGAGGGCGAGTTTGTGCGCCGCTGTCGGCGCAACGGTCTTCTCATTCGGCCCCGGTTCGCGCAGGGGCGGACGGATGTTGTGGTCGGGTACTCCGTGGCTCTGCGACCTGTCGATGGAGATCCGGTGGTGTGGCATGGCGGCGGCAAGCTCGCTCGCGACTTGACGCTTCCGCGTCTGCGTCAAGACTGGGAAGACTCGCTCGACAGTTCCACTGTGGCGATCGCGGAATGGCGCGCTGCCTTCCAGGGTGAGCGGCCCGTCTCGCCGGGACGCGAGTTGGCGGAACCCGACCCGCGCCTGTGGGCTGAGTACACGTCGGAGATCGCCTCGCTTCGCGGTCGCCTCGCAGACGTTCCCGTCGACGATCATGCACAGTGGGCCGAGGTTGCGCGCGACACTGCCGGCGTGTTCGCGGCATGGTCGCAGCGCGTTGAGGTTGAGCCTGGACCGCTCGCAGAGACGTCCGCTGAGCTTGCTCGCGGCGCCCAGTTGCGCGCCCACGCGGTCAAGCCCCGCAGCACACCCCGCGCGACCGCAGGCGGGCTGGCGCTCCTGGTCGCGGCATCGACGATGAAGGGCAACTCGCCGATGGCTCACGCGCTTCTTCTGCGTGAGCTCATGCGGACGGCACAGGCGCTGGCCGAGATGACGGTGGCACGCGGCCATGCCCGTAGGGCGGCGCAGATGGAGCAGGTTGTGCGTTCTCGACTTGCCGAGGTCGCACAGGCTCTGCCTCGCGTGCCGGGGGCCATCCGAGACGGTGCCGTTGACCCGGCACTGGAAGAAATGCGACGCTTCGATCGCGGCGACGTCCAAGGTGTGCGCACTGTTGGTGACGCGCCTGGTTCGCACCGCGCAACACGCCCCGTCAGCGACGACGCTGCGCGGGATGAAGACCTCGACAGGTAGCCGGGGAGAGGGAGAAAGGGGGTACTGCAATGGACCAGTCCGATGCAGTGGATGACGCGCTCGGGGACATGCTCCGAACGAGCCTGATGGCGAGCGGGCGCATTGGGGAGCAGCTCGCGCGCATGCGCGAGAACAGCCTTCGCCACGCGGAGGCCGAGAGCGCTCAACGTGCACGTGAGCTCCAGAGTCGACTCGACACTGAACGGCTTGCCGCGCGCGCACAGCTCGAAGCCGTGTCGCGTGCTGAGTGGTGGGATGCGGCGCAGCCCGACGAGGTTGCGGAGATGTGGCAGGTCGCGGCCGCGTGGCGTGGCCAAGACCCGCAGATCGCGAGCACGTCCGAGAAGATGCGCAACGAGATTGAGCGTCGCTGGAACATCGACGCGAACGCTCCTGGAGCGTCACCGGAGAAAGTCCGGGAGCACCTTCGCCGGATGGTCGAGTCCTCTCAGCTTGCAGCCGAGGAACGTGCTCAGGCTCGCCGCGCCGAGCAGGAGGCTGCGGCGCTCGTGCTCGAGGCGGAAGCGATCGAGAAGGACATCGCCTACAACGAGTCCGAGGGCCTTGCCGACACCCCCGCAGTCGAGCGCGACGTGGCGGCCGCGACCGCGCTGCGCGATCGCGCGGCCGCGCTCCAGGCCGACGCGGAGCGTCACGAAGGTGCGGCCGCCAAGTACGACGCGGCCACCGTGAGCGAAGCCACGGAGGCTCGCGGTACGGCGGATGAGGGACAGGCGTTGCCGCCCACGCAAGCGACGGCCGCAGCGACTCCGAAGACGCCGGCGAAGCGACGCCGGCCGTCTGCCGCCGTGAAGAAGGAGCAGGCAATCTCGCGGTAGTCGAACCGCACCACAGAACGAGGCCGAGTCCCCACGGACTCGGCCTCGTTGGTGTCTACGACGGACTAGAAGTGTCCCGCTGGCACAGGGTCGGTTGGTAGTTGGCGATCGCGCTCTGCCTGGTGCACACCCTTGCGGCAGTGCTTGAACGGTCCGTCCTCCGACAGAAGCATCCGCATGTGCGGGTCCGCGTGCATGAGCCACCAGTTCGACCCACCTTCACCGGGGTCCAATCTGAGCAGTTCCCACGCGCGCCACATGGCTTCGAGCCGCGCGATCGCCTCGCTGTGCAGCCACCAGCGGGGGCACCAGCGGATCGCCCCGGAGTCGACGTCTCGGCGGTAGATCTTCACCAGGTACTGCTCCACGAAATCCTCGAGCCGCGCAAAGCGCAGCTCCGGTGCCTCGGGAGTCGTGTCGGCGGTGAGGGCACTCACCATGCCGTCTAGCTCGTCGACGACGGCGGCCTCTGCGTCAGCGGCCACCAGGCGCGCTCTGAGCGCCACAAGGCGCTCCGCGAGCCCTTCAGGTGCGCGCGTTCCTGCTGGGCGCTCCTGGCGGCCGTCAGCGCCTTCAAGATCGGCTGCCCAGTCGTCTGTCATCGCTACTTCACCTCCACGGTCGGTCGCAGGTCCATCGGCGGCTGCGGCTTGACGTCGAAGGCGTCGGCCGCCACGTTCGCTCCCGACAGCTCGCGTGCGTGAGGGCCGTCCATCCAGGGCACGGTCCGCACGAGAATTGCCGGTGTTCCTGAGTACAAAAGCACCGCGCGGCCGCGCGGCATTGATCGGAGATCGGACACGTCCAGAATGCGTTCGGTGCGCGCCTGGTACGAACTCGAGCCCCCGGTCGAACTCCGCGTGATCGAGCGCGAGTTGAGTTCGAAATCTCCGATGAGTTGCGAGAGTGCCCCCAGGAACTGTTCTTCGTCGACGCCGCCCAAGTACAGCTTCGCGTTCGAGGCTGTCCAGAGTTTGCGCATGCCGTCTTGCCCCCACACCTCGACGCCCTGCGACCAGGATTGCAAGATCGTCATGATGGAGATCCCGCGCGAGCCGTAGTGGCTGTAGAGGTTCGGCAGGTTCTGCCACGGGCACACGTTCGCGGCCTCATCCAGTACGAGCAGCAGCGGGTCACGCAGTCGCCCGCCCATGCTGATCGCGTAGCGCTCGGCCGCTTCGGTGACCGCGATTGTGAGGGCCGTGACGATCGGCGCGGCCGAGCTTCCACCCTCCTTCGAGAGCAGGTACAACGTGCCGTTGCTCCGCGCGAAGTCCTCCGCCGAGAACTCCGGTCGGTCGGGTCCGTCGCCCCGCTCCACCCACCGCATCGCGTCGTTGTTGATCATGAACGACATGACCTGTTGCGCGGTGCCGTAGATGCCACCCTTCTGCTTCTCCGGTGCCAAGATGATCTGCTTCACCGACGCGGCCGCCTTGACGTCGTTGTGTCGATCGAGAATGAACGCTGGCTCGTCCTCGCTCACATCCGTCAGCCAGTAGTACACCTGCGAGAACGGGCGCTGTTCCCGCGCGGCCGCGAGCAGCATCCCCGCGATCAACGTCTCGGCCGAGGCGTCGAAGAACGCCGAGCGCCCCTCGCCGCGCTCCTTCGAGACGAAGGAGAACAGCTTGGCCATCTCCAACGCCTTCACCTCATCCGTCACGAACGTCAGAGGGTTCCACCACCAGGTCGGCGGCTCGTCGGCCACGCCTTGAGGGTCGAACACCCAGACCTGCCCCGCATGCGCGGCGCGGTACTGACGTGTGGCATCCACCACGTCTCGCTTGTTCGACGTGGTGACCACAGCAGCCGGCGCGTCCGCAATCGCCGGGATCACGAGCGAGGTCGTCTTGCCGACACGTGGCCCCGCGATCGCCGCGCTCACGTCCTCCCACGACACCACCAGGTCCACACCACCCGCCACCGCCTTGCCGACGAAGACGCCCGGCGCTCCCTTCACTCCGAGGCGATCCGCTTTCTTCCGTGCTCCCGCTCGCGTCGCATCGAAGATGTCTCGCCCGCTCCCCATGTAGCGAGCAGCGCGGTCCACTCGTGGGCGCCGCCCAAGCACTCGCGCGATCGGTATTCCGATCACCAGCGAGATCGTCAGGATGCCAGCGAGTAGCGCTACGAGCACCACCGTCGATTCTGTGGGCCACTCATACTCGCCGCTCAGAATCCCGACGAAGAACGCGAATGCCGGCACCGACGTCTCAGGCGGAATCCCCGCCCACTGTCTGCCGAGGTAGACGGCCGCGACGAAGGCGGCGACAACCGCCACGCCGATTGCAGCCGTGGCTATCTCCGGCAGGTATTGCCCCAGTCCCGCATCTGGGCCGCGACGTCGTGACGGTGCGCTCATGGCATGCTCTCTCTCACTCTCCGACTACACGTAGCCGGGGTCGATCGTTGGTTGTGCGGGTGCTCCATGCCTTGTTCGTGTCGTTAACCGCGAGCTCGGCCGCCGTGAGCCTGACTTGCACCGGGATTCCCGGTCGGCCGCCGACTTTGATCAGGAACTTGCCCATTCCTGGTGGGTCCGCCACGCCGTGCTCGGAGTCCCAGCCAGGTGGCGTCTTCCACGACACGACCATGTCCTGTTCGGCCTGTGAGAACCGCACCACCTGTTGCAGCTTCGCCATCTCCGCGTCGGGCAGCCCTCCGCAGATGACAATGGCGGAACGCTCGATGAAGCCCTTGGCCATCGCCGTCTCGTGGCTGTTGGCCAGCTCGAGGTCGCTCACCGTGTGCGTGATCATCACCTGGCCCACGCCTCGTTGACGGTTGAGTCGCGTCAGCGAGTCGATGCGCTGCACCAGGCCCTGACCCACGCGCAGACTTTTCCAGATCTCGTCCATGACGATGAAGTAGTGCCGCTTCGGTTCGAGCTCCGCTTGCGCGAGTGCCTCGGCTACGCGAATCGTGCCGAAGCCATAGGACCAGCACGCGAGCAAGATCGCGGCCTGCAACTCGGGGTTGTTCTCACTCACCGTGGACACATCGAACACCACCGGCCGGTCCCGACGCATCGGCGTCGACGTCGGCTTCGAGAAGATGTCCCCGAATCGCCCAGAGCCGATCAAGCCCTGAAGCGTCGCCTCCAGGGCTTCCGTGATCTCCTGGTAGCGCTCCAGCTTTCCTCGCGACACCGCCATCAGTTGCAGCTCGGTCGGAGCGGACCGAATGATGTCCAGCAGATCCGAGAGCACGGGTACACCCTCGTGCTGCTCATCCAGCAGTTGGAGCGCTCGCTCAATGATCGCTTCCTCACGATCATCTGGCGGCTGACGTCGCGCGATTGTGATCAACGACGCGACCATCGTCAGCCGCAGATCGGCGGCTTCTGCCATCAGCCGGTCCGCCAGTTCCGTGTGGCCCGCTTCCCGCAATTGCGCTGCGGCCTCGATCGACTCGCCCGGATCGAGGACGTTTAGGTGCCCCCGTCCCGGTCCCAGTTCGATCACCTGACCGCCGAGCTCGCGAATCAGGTCAACGTGGTCCGGCTTCGTGTCGCCCAGCACTAGCGGCTGAACCCCTTGGTAGGTCAGGCCAAGCATCATGCGCCGAACGAGGCTCGACTTGCCCAGTCCAGGTAGCCCCAGCACGAACGCCGAGGGGTTCGACACGATCTTCGCGCGTGTGAACCACGAGATCGGGTCGCAGCCTACGGCCGCTCCTGTCGACAAGTGCAGGCCGAGCGGCACGCCGACGACCGGCGCGCCCGCGCCCGCCGCGAACGGGAACAGCCCGCACACCTGCACCGTCGAGCCGCGCCACTCAGGCGGCGCGTCGACGAAGCTCTGCGCGCCCCGCCCCGGGCCGAGCCACCCTCGCAGAGTTGGTCGGCGCGTCTGCGGCTCCCGCTTCGGTGTCGGTTTCGCCTTCCGCGCCATCAGCGCGTCCCCAGCGATGCCGGGACGAGCAGGTACTCCGGCAGAATCAAGCCGAGCGGCAACGAGCCAACGAACCCGGCGTCCTGCGAGCCGTTCATCGGCCGCAAGAACAGCCGCGCGCTGGCAGCGAGGTTCTCGATCGTCGCCTTCGCGTCCGGCATCCGGCTCTCGTCCAACACGGTCGCGGTGACGAGCATGCCGAAGTTCACCAGGCCCGCGCCGCGTGCTTCTTCGCGCGCCGTCGCAAGCACTTGTGCTTGCTCGGTGAGCGTGCGCATCAACGGGCGATGCGTCGAGGTCGAGCGGATCTCCGCCTGCCGGCGATCTTGCTCTGCAAGGTCCGCCGCGCGACCGGGGTCGATCGGGCGGTACAACAGGGTCACCCGCTTTCGATCGATCACGGCAGACGGCTCCAGCAGCCGCTGGAGCACGTTCGAGTACACCTCGCCTCGTGGCGCTTGTGACATCTGCCAGGTGCACGACAGGCCGGAGTCGTGCCTGTAGTAGTTCCAGCCCGCCTCGGCCCCCACGGGTCCGACGTCGCTCCAGCTGAGCCCCACCGGCTCCTTCGCCGCGCGCGCCTCCGCCAGCGGCGACGCCACGGCAGGGTCAAAGGCCACGCGAACGAACTCGCAGATCTCCTGTGCCGAGAGCGGGCGCACTGCCCCCGCACCCGTCGTCCCCAGCTGCTGCGTCATGAGTGCGAGCCGCGAGGCCAAGTCGTGTGCCACATCCTGCACCTTGCGACGCTGACCACCTTCACGGAGTTGCCCCTTGAAGGTCACCGCGATCAGCGCGCGCACCGTGGCCGACCCACGCGGGTACTCGTCCACAATCTGCGCCATCACCTGTTGCGCGAGCTCGGGCGGATTCTCCCCCCGGCTCGAGCGGACCTCCCGCCGCAAGCGGGTGCCGAAATCCGGCGCCGTCTCGATCGTCACCGACGCCGCCACGGCTCCCGGTTCGTTGGCGAGGGCACCCAGCCACTGGCCCCAGTGAGCCACCCACACGTCAACCTGCGACTGGTCGACCAACGATGCACCGTCCGGCTCGCCCTGGAAGACCACCGTGAAGTGGTTCTTCCCCGGCAGCTCGATCAGCCCGAAGGGCCGATCCCAGGAGTCCCGCCACTCCGTCAACTGGGTCTGCGCCGCCAGTCCCGGCAGTTGATTCTTCCCCCAGGGGGTGAACCCCATCGGTCCTGATCGATAGACGTTCTCCTTCCGCATCTTTGCGCGGAAGAAAGCCCAGCGTGCCTGCGATCGATTCATCAGCGACCTTCCGTGTTTATCGGTTCGAGACATCGCAAGGACTACCCCTGCGACGAGCAGTGCGTAGATGAGCGTCACCCACAGGTTCGTCACGAACAGGAGCACGATCCCTGGCACGAGTGACCCGAGCAAGAGCATCGTTGCCGCCAGGCTGAGGGTGCCGATGCCGCCTGCTCGCGGCCGCCGCCAGTTGCCGTAGGTGCGCAACGTCGTCGATTCAGCCACGGTTCTGCTCCCCTTCAATCGCACCTTCAGCGGCGCCGGTCGCGCCTTCTGAAGCGCCCTTGCCTGCCGAGGCGATCGACCCGGCTGCGCCGATCGCCGCACCTGCCGCCGTTCCTACTGGACCTGCGGCAGACCCTGCGGCCGCGCCGGACCCCGCGGCGGCCGCGCCGCTCGTGGCCGCCCCTGTAGAGGCGGCACCAGTCGCCGCGCTCCCGGCCGAGCTCGCGGTCCCCGCTGCGGTGCCCGACGTCGTTGCCGCGCCGCCACTCGCGCCGAACCCGCGCATTCCTCCCACCGCAACTGCGCCTGTCGCGGCCGCGCCTACTCCGGCACCAGCGGCACCGCCCACGCCGCCGCCACCCACTGCCGCGACAGCGGGCAGCACGAACCGCATGAGAGCCGGCAAGGCTGCAATCGCCACGCCCATGAGCATCAGACCAGCAAGCACGTTCATCACGGCTTGCCCGGTGAGATCCAGCGTCTGCTCGTCGTAGCTGAACACCCCATTGGCGATCAGCGCGAACGCGACGCCGTAGACGATCGCGGCCACCGGCTTGTACAGCAGGAACGCGACCAGCCACCCGCCGTACTTCTTGAGGAACGACCAGCCGGCGTCTGTGGACGCGAACGATGCCGCCAGCGGCAGCATCCCCGCCAGGAGTACGAGCATCACCATCCGCACCAGGATCAGAATCACCTGCACGACCGCCACCACAATCGCGATGAGCCCCAGGCAGATAACGATCACTGCACCACCGGGCAGATTCACCAGCGTTGCCAGTGCGGCCGCCATGTTCGCTCCGAAGTCGGACCCATCGGTCGACAAGTTCACGAACCAGGTCGAGAACTCATCGCCCGCGATGATGAGCAGCGAGAGCGTCGGGATCGCGGCCGCCGAAATCAGGACAAGCGTCACGAGGCCGCGCAGCACGTTCTGCAGGGGCTGTCCCTTCGCCGTCAACGCCATCCGAATGCCGGCGATAACGATCGAGACGATCGCGGCGATCGCCACGTAGAAGGCGAGGCCGTTCTGAATGAAGTCCACGACGTCCGAGTTCGACCCTGCGCCACCGGCCAGGTTCGGAGTCGGGATGTACAGCCAGAACGTTCCGAACGACGCCATGAGCTTGCCGAACGCTTCGGCCGTCGCTCGCGCGAACTCCGTGGCGGCATCGTTCGCCAGTTGGCTCACCACGCCGCCCAGACTGCAACTGAAATCGAGCGGGGCGCACGTGCCGTTCATCAGGTGCCGCTCCACGGCACGTAGTCCGCCAGGCTCGGCACCTGGCGGATCGGAAGCTCCGGCTGGCCGTTGTCCTGCACGACCACGCGCCAATCGCCCTCCAGCCAGATCAGCTTCGTCGGGATCGACGCGAGCGCGCCGCTCGCGTTGCGTCCCACGACATCCACCGTCACGCTCGTTGACGTGTACTCGCGGATCTCGAAGCCGACGAACTGCACGCCACCTTCGCCAGTCGGCGGGTTATCCGCTACCGCTTCGATTGCCGCCTCGCGCCCCAGCCCCGGAGCCATGAAGTATTCCGTCGCGGCCAGAGCGAGGTCGGGCATCGACCCTTGCGCATAGACATTTGCGACGGCGTAGAGCGCACCGACCGGGTTGTGTGCGAAGCATGTCCTCAACCCGTCATCCCGAACGAGTCCCGGCCCGAACTCGTCGGGGCTATCCGGCGTTGCGATTGTCCCCACGAGCACCCAGTCGGTGTCCGGTGCGCTCACCGTGGGCACCGACTGATCCCCGTCCGGCAGTCCGCACACGCTCGATGACGCATCCGCCTCAGCGGTGGAGCTCGACGTCGGCTGAGCCTCCGTTTGCCCGCTCGCGTTCGTGGCCACCACGGCCACGACGATGACCGCCGCGATCAGAATGGCCACCAGGAACACCCCAGCTGCGATGAACCACCGCCCGGAGGTGCCCTGCTCGTCACTGCTCGTGCTCATGGTCGGCCTCAGCCCAGGAAGACGGTCACGATGCCGGCCGAGCCTGCAACCAGCACGAGCCCGCCCAGCACGGCGGCCAGCTTGCCGGCGAACTCCGGCATGCCGTTGCCGTGGCGATTCATGAAGAACAGGCCGATGGCCAGCGCGATCAGCCCGACGACGCCAGCGATCGCGGCCCCCCAAAACAGCCACGAGATGATCGTCATGATGTTCTCCGCGCCGGGAGGGGCCTCGGGTCCGGGGACGTCGATGAGCGGGAGTGTGGAGAGCAACTTCAGCATGGGTCTTACCTTTCGATCAGTTGAATGAGAGTGGAACGCAGCGAGTTCAAAGGCTTAGGTGTCGTGTCGTACTCGATCGATTGACCGAGGCGCAGTTCCTCGAGGTACGGAACGCGCCAATGCGCAGGCGCGCCGCCCTCGACGAGTCGGAGCATGTCCTTCAAGGGCTTCGGCAGTCGGCCAGGGGCGTCTGCGATCGTGACCAAGCCGATCATTTTGATCGGGAGATCCCCGGCCGCCCACTCGCGCAGTGCGAGTTGCGCGCGACGCAAACCGGGCATGTGCGTGCGAGCCACCAGCACAACCTGCGGCTCGAAGAACGGCGCCGAGGGTCCGTCTGGCAAGACGGGCCAGCCGTGCCCTGCCGCCATACCGTGTCCCGACAACGCGGCCGCGAGCGTGCTCTCGCCCGCGCCGCCATGCACTCCGACTACGTGCAGCATGTGCCCATGCCCCTTGGCGACGACGCGCGGCAGCGCTTCCCGCCCGTCGACCGGCGCAACGCCGGCCTTCCGCAGCGTGAGCGGGTCCGGCGGAGCGGGCGTGCGCATAGCCTTCAGCAGCGCGGCATCTCCAGGCAGCCGTTCCTCGACCTCGGAGATCTCGTCGCGCGGCATTCGGCCGCCGCACTGTGTGCAGAAGTACCCGACCTGTCCCGTCGCGTCACACGCTGCGCAAGTGTCCACGGTTTCCAGCGATCGTTCCCCCGTCGCTTTGCTCACCACTTCCCCTTCCCCCAGCTTCCTATGTTGTCTGACCCGAGAGACACCGAAGTGTCCGTACAGTGTGATATTACGCTATTGGGTACGATATTCTCTCGCCCATCCACAATCAGTCCAGCGAATACGCGAACTATGCTCGCAGCGGGGGGAAGAACATGACAGAAGGAACGGACACGGCCGTCGCACCGCGAAAGCGGTGGAAGATCGCGCTCGGTGTTGCAGCGGTTGCGATCGTCGTCGCCGGGGGCACCACAGGCGGCGTGGCGATCGCCAATGCGCACGCTGCCGAGCAGGAGCGCATCGCGCTCGAGCAGGCTGAGCTCGCGGCCGCGCGCGAAGCGTTTCGCGACGCTCGCGCCGAGGCCCAGCCGGTCGCCAACAACGTCAAGCTCTCGCTGGAGGCCGGCGCCGACCTCGAGGTCGACACGGAGGCCCTGGACGAAGCGCTCGATGCCTTCCGGCCGCTCGCCTATGCCGGCGTCGATCCGGCGTCGACCGCTTCGCAGCTCGACACCCAGACGGATGCACTCATCGCGGCACAGGCCGCTACCGAGGAAGCCTTCGCGGCATACCTCGCTGCGCTCACGGAGGCGTTGACCTCCGACGTCGACGCACTGAGCCTTGCCAGCTCGTCGACCACCGACGCCGCGAGCGAAGCGATCGAGGCGATCGGCGTCGACGGGGCAGCAGATGCGGCTCCACTGATCGCGGCCGCGCTGGACGCGCTGGCCAAGGCGAAGAAGTCGCACGACGACGAGAAGGCTCGCCGTGCCGCCGAGGAAGCCGCCGCATCGAGCGGAGGTGGCTCGTCGGGCGGAGGTTCGTCGAGCGGAGGCTACACAGGCGGTGGCTCGTCGAGCGGAGGTGGCTCGTCGGGCGGTGGCTCGTCGGGCGGTGGCTCGTCGGGCGGAGGCGGCTCGACACCGTACACCGACGCTCAGGCCATCGCCGCCGTCAAGTCGGCCTACGGCGACGCGATCTACGGACTCTCCGGCTCGTGCCTCGACATCAACTACGGCACCTGGGGACGCACCTCGACCCCGCCGCCGCCGAACCGCAGCAAGATCGCCTCCGGCGGATCGCTGCACTACACCGCCTACTCGACCGGCGAGGGCGGCTCGGTGCAGTACTACGCCTGCTACTGATTCCATCTCACGCCTTCCTGGCTACGGCACCCCTGGACTCCCTCAAGTCCAGGGGTGCCTTCCGTTAAGGCCCCGCCCCCGACTGCTGGCCTACTCCCTCAGTGATCTCGGCCAACCGTTCTTCGGGACCTTCCCGGCGCTGAGCTCGTGTACGAGCGAGGGACGGAGAGCAAGGGTCGGAGCAGCGCAATGGAGGGGACCCGCCGCTTGCGGTGGGGAGTAGGCCGTTCGTTGCGGAGCGCCCTTGTCGGAGGAACTGAGCGAGATAGCGTGCCCTGCGCGGGAAGGGTCCGATGGGGAAGTCGGGCGCGTAGCGCCTCCCCACTCGCGGAGCGGCGCGTAGCGCTTCGTCAACGACGAAGCGCCCCCGGTCGGCAAAACCGACCGGGGGCGCTCAGGTGCGTCGTTCCCTCTACGCGCGCACCTTCTGCCGACGCTGACCCATCAGCATGAGGGTCAGGCCCGCCAGCACCACACCGAGGGCCACCAGGGACCAGCTCTGCGGTGTCGTGCCTGTCACGGCGAGGGTCGGAAGCGTGGCTACCGTCACCTCGTATTCCGCTCCACATTCCCCCTTGTGGAGCACCTCGCCGTAACGGTCATAAACCGTCTCCACCCAGAAGTAGGTTCCAGGCTCGACGAAGCGGGTTTCCGGCGAACGATAGTCACCCGCTCCCGCGAGGTCGATCGGTTCGCTTTCGCTCGTGAAGACCCGGTTGTCCTCCAAGCAAACCGGCGCCGACGCATCTTCAGGCTGCTTGAACGCCTCGAAGATCAACGTCGCCCCGGTCGGCGTCGGTCCAACGACGCGGGCCGTGTCGGCCGCGCCGTCCAGCAGGATCGTCGCGGCCGGTGTCGCCTCCGTCGCGACCGCGAAATCAACCACTTCAGTGATCTCGGTCGGGTCGCCGCATTCGCCCTGTGCGATCAGATCGCCTTGGGCTGTCCGCAGGTAGGCGATCCAGCCGTAGTGCCCGAGCTCAGTGAACTCGACGGCGGGCGACAGGTAATCGCCCGGCGATTCCACCAGCACCGGGTCGTTCTCCGTCGACGCCACCAGGTTGCTTGCTTCGCAAACCGGTGCAGCCAGATCGTCCAGCTTGTAGACCTCGAAGGTCAGGAACAGATCCTGCCCTGCCTGCGGTCCGCCGATGGTCGCCACGTCCGTCGCGCTGTCACCGCTCGGAACCACCTCTGCCGCTTGCGTGCTGAGAGTCGGCGCGAGCACTCGCGTCATTTCCTCGGGCACTCCGAAGTCATCCTTCCAAGGAACGAAGGCTTCGTCGTCGCCCGGCACCAGCTCCCACTGCCACACGATGTAGCCGTTGGTCATCTGCGGAGCGACCAGGTCTGCCGTCGTGTACGCGCCAGGCGCGGTGATCGCGGGGAACTCACGTGTGGCCAGCACGACCGCCGAGGACGGCGGCTCCGCCGTCCTCGCGGGTGCCACGTCACCTTCGACCCAGTAGGCGGTGCCGATGTAGTGAGCCGGTGTCGGCGCACCGGCCACGGTCCACCACTCACCCGTCGCGCTGTCGTGCGACACCGTGAGCGTGTCTGCGACCGGCTGCCACAATCCGACTTCTGACGCGGTGACCTGCGTGACTGCATCGAGCGTGATGGCTACGGCGCTGTTCTCGGTCGCTACCCCGAAGTTGTCCGCCCAGCTGTAGTCGACAGGGATCATCGTCTGGGCGATCGGTGACTGGTCTTCGTACCGGATCTCCCAGACCCACGTGTAAAAGCCCGATGCCGTGGCCGCGAAGCCTGGGGGCGAGTCATACACGCCCGGCCCGGCGAGGGTGACCGCCGTCTGCCATGCGACCGGCGCGCCGGTCGGCACTGTCGCAGATTCGGCCGGTTCCTCCGTGAATGGGCCGTACAGGGTGCCCACCGCTTCGATCTCGAGGTACTCGCCCGACGAGAACTGCCGCCACGAGCCACCCGAACTGTCGCTCACCGTGGCCGTCAGCTCGTCGATGAAGTCCTCACCGGGCTCCAAGCGCGCGTCGTCGACGACCGTCGTCACGATCGGCTCGAACTCGAGCACCGGGTCCGTGACGTAGGTGGACGTGTTGAAGTTGATCGTCGTGGGCGTTGTGCGCCCCGGTCCTGCGAGCCGCTGCGCCGAGCCTGTGGTGTAGACGCCGATCTCGCCACGGTAGCCACCGCTCTGCGTCGCCGTGAACGTTGCAGAGGCCGTGATCTCGTACTTCTCCGTCTCGGAGTCCAACGGGATGCCCTGGATGGGAATCACGTCGCCGTTGTAGACCGTCGTTGTGTTCGCCGTCGTGCCGGCAATCACCGCACCCGACAGGTTCAGCGTCCCGACTGCGTTGCTGGGACTTGCTGACACCACCACCTGGCCGTCGTAGGAGTCGATCATCTGAATGTCGAGCGTGGCTGACCCGGACCCGCTACTCGCAGCGGAGATCGAGGACGCCTCCGACCGAATCGTCGCGAGTCGGTCGCGCACCTCCCACTGGTCACCCCCCGCCCGGGCCGAGTAGTAGATGTCCCCACTCATGCCATGCGAGTTGTAGACGACCGGGTCGGCAATGCTCCACACGTACAGGTGGACAGCCGCAGTCCAGCGGCGATCGCTGGACTGCCCGTAGGTCGAGATCGCCCAGTTCAGCCGCGCCAAGTTCGTCGCGCTGAGACTCCCCCAGCCCTGATAGTTGACGCTCCCGGTACTGCCGGTCGGCGCCGGCTTTTCGATCTCCAGGCAGTACACGTTCTTCCCGCCCGTCGACCACGCGCCCAGCGGACCGTACCCGATGTCGTAGTACGGGCCGTGGGTCGCAGCCTCGGCCGGATCGTCAGCCACAAGTCCGGTGAATCCGAGTGTGGCCGCAAGCAGCGCTGCAACAACAACCCGCCAGCGGGTCGCGCGCAACGGTGCAGTCAGACGTCTACGGGCTCGGTGCGCCCCCGTCTTCTTCCTGATCATCCCTGGTATTCCTTCCAGCTTTCAGAGCCACCAACGTGACTCTGTGAGGGAACTGCCGAGGGCGTGGAGGTCCGCCCCCGGCAGAGAACAACATGCGCCGGGACGGAGCTCGCAAGCGGCCCCGCCCCGGCCGTTGTCACCCCTCGCCCGGTTCTCGCGACCCGGTTGGGATAATGCGACTGCCAAGGCGCAATACCCCTTCGAGAGTGACGGTGTTTACTTTAGTGATATATCTACTCAATTTGTGCGATATTCTCTCGCCATGCCAGTACGTGAGTTCGAGATGATCGACCCTGCGTACTGGAGCGCCTTCCCAGAGGTGCTCTCCATGTCGGACCTGAAGCGGATCTTGCGGCGCGACAGCGATGCCGGCATCTACCGCACGCTCCACGACGGCAGCATCCCCGGCCACCATCTCGATCGCGCCTGGATCGTCTATCGCGATCCTGTGCGTCGAACGCTTGAAGCAGGCAAGCCGATCTACGACTTGCCGGATGCTCTGCTGGCCGATCTCCCCGAGGAACTCGACATCGACGCCCTGTGTCGTTTGACGGGCAAGACCCGCCAAACGAACTACGCCTGGATGCGGAAGGGCATCCTTCCTTCGCACCGGTTCGGCCGTTCCGTCCTGGCGTACAAGAGCGAGTTCGTCGAGCTCCTAACGCGCACGTCAAACTTGCCTCCCCCTTCCGACGCAACTACAACCTAAGCCGAACTCACTTAGTAGATTGCATCCAGGGGGGGATATGACGCGGAAAACTCGTTTTCGCACTAGCGCAGCGCTACTCGGCGCCGTGCTGGCCAGCGCGCCCCTTGCCGGATGCTCCGCCGATACGACGGCGGAGCCTTCCCTGGCCGCATCCCCACTCCCCCTGGAGACGGTCTTCGACCACGTGGGCGACAGCCACGACCACGGGGCGCTTCCCGACCCCGGCCCGTCGCCGGTCTGGGACGCCGAGGCGGCATCCGTTGCCACGGATACCGCCGAGCACGCCGTTTCCGTCTACCTGGACCGCGCACTCGACGACTCCGAATGGGCGGCCGCGCTCAGTCTCGTGCTGAGCCCTGCAGCCCAGACTGCGTTCGCCACAGTCGACCGCAGTCGCGTGCCAGCGGGCCGCGTTCTCGCGGCCGAGGTCGCAACACCGGGCGACTATCTCGCCCACGTGACTGTGACCAGCTCGAGCGGCACGTTCGACGTGCTGCTCTCGCGAGTGGCCGGCGACCAGCCCTGGCAGGTCGAGCGCATGACCCCGGAGGACTCATGATGCGCGGCCTCGCCCTCGGCCTTGCGGGCATCGCCCTGCCGATCGGCGGCATGGTCGGCATGATTCTGATGGCTTCATCCACCAGCACGTGCGCCTCATCGCCGGTGCTGGTCGACCTCACGACCGTGCCAGCCTCCGCTGGCCGCTTCGACTACGAACAGCTCTACAACGCTGCCGAAGTCGTGAACGCTGGCATCGCCTACGGCGTCAGCCCCGAGGCCCAGACGATCGTGCTCGCGATTGCGATCGCTGAAACCGACCTCGAATCCGACCTCTCCGACGTCGACGCGACCTACATGCAACTGCTCGAAGTCGACGAGTGGGACTCGATGGTCCCGTATCTCGCGGCGAACGCCGTGCGTGGCAACCCTGACCCGTACTTCTACGAAGCCGCCTACCCGGACTCCGTTGCCATCATGCATTCGTTCGGCTCGACCAGCGACGGGCGCTGCTCGCCCGGAGCACCAGGCGCCGTCAACGACCAAGGCTGGGCGCTCCCGGCCGCCGGCACCTTGAACGACGGGTACGGGCCGCGTGAAGTGATCTGCACCGGCCGTGCATGCTCGGGCGGATTCCACTACGGCATCGACATCAGCAACGAGCTCAACACCCCCATCTACGCGGCCGCCTCCGGCGTCGTGATCGCAGCCGGCCCCTACGGCACCTACGGCAACTGGATCGTCATCGAGCACAGCGATGGCATCCAGACCGTCTACGCGCACATGTGGGCGTCGGGTGTCTACGTCAGCCCTGGCCAGAACGTCACGGCTGGCCAGAACATCGGCGCGATGGGGTGTTCCGGGGTCTGCACCGGAACCCATCTCCACTTCGAGGTCCGCGATCACGGCGAACGAATCGACCCACTGCCCTTCCTTCAGTCGAAGGGGATCTACGTTGAGTGACCCGACACGCCGCCAAGGTTCGATACAGGGCCTTTTAATCGCGCATGATGGCGTCATGCCCGATTCCGTCGTTCGCAGAAACCGACGTCCTCACGGCGAGAGCGTCGTCCAGCTTCGCGGGAACGTCCGCGCTACGACGCACCACGACTTCGCGGAGGCTGCACACGCCTCCGGGATCTCCATCGGCCTCTACTTCGAGCTGCTGGCTGCCCAGCTGCGCGACCAGAACGGCGGCGACCTTCCGGTCCTCACGCCTGTCATCGACATTCAGGAGGACCTACCAGCAACCGCTTAACGAGTGCGGCCCGCCGCATAAGCGACGGGCCGAAAAGTCCCGCGGCCTTCACCTGAGAAGTTTGGCGACTGAACCAGGTGTAGGACCGATTTTCAACTGAGGGAGCCGGGAGGGACCGGCGCCTTTGCGTACCCGCCGAAGCAGGAAGGCAGGGCCATCATAACCGACACGCATGCGCACGCAATAGACGACGACGGCGCGGCGCGCCGCGCCGACGCCTGGGAGCTGACTCGCTCGATCAGCCCCCGTCGACGTGTCCGAGTGGCCACGGTCGACGCCACGGGCGTCGCCACGAACTCGTACTCGTGGACCCGCACCGTCGATGGGCCTGCCCCCACTTCACCGTGGGCGGTCAACCTGACCGACGACGCCGGCATGTTCCATCTGCTCGGCTTCGACCTCGACTCCAAGGACGGCGATGCTGCGGCCGACGCCGCTCGGCTCGAACTCGTCCTCTACGACCTCTCGATTCCGCACGTCCTGACGCGCTCTGGCCCCTCAGACGGCCGTCACATCTGGATCAGCCTCTCCGAGCCGATCGAGGCCGAGACCGTGGACATGCTCGCGCGGCTTGCGCAGCACGACCTGCCCACTCTTGACCTCAGCCAGCTGACGAACCCCGGCACAGGCGCGCTTCGACCGCCTGGCGCACCCCACCGCAACGGCGGTGAGTCGGAGATCCTCCGAGGATTCGCCAGCACGCTTGTCCACGGCACCGTTGACCGCTCCGACGTCGACCGTCTCCTGCGGTTCTTCATCGAGCGCCACGGTGTGCGCGTCACCCCCCGCGCCGAGCAGCAGTCGCAGCTCGGCGTGACGCACACGCCCGATGGAATGCCGCGCTTGAAGCGACCCAAGCGCCCGCTTACCGGCAAATCGGCGCAGCTCGTGGCCCACGGCGACGCGCGTCGCGACCGCTCCGCCACGCTCGCGGCCGCGCTGACTCGGTGCGCCCACGCCGGCCATAGCTTCGCTGACGTTCTTGCACTCGTGCCCCACTCCCCCGCGTTCGACCACATCCGCACCGATGCGGACGGTCGCCCGCGCGCTGAGCGCGCCCAGCTGGCGCTCCTGCAACGGCAATGGAGCCGCGCAGTTGCCTGGGCCAACGAGCACAGCGGCGAGCTTTCGGGCGATGACCCCGATTTCGACCAGCGCGCCCACACAATCGTCGCTCTCGTCCGCCAGCTCCAGGAGCGGGCCGACGCCGCACCTGGCCGTTGGGACCGCGCGCACACGCGCGCCAACGGCGGCCGAGGACGCTTCAGCGATCGTCTCGTGCTCGACGCCCTCTCGCTCATCGCCCTCAGAGCCCTTCAGCCGAGCGTGGATGCCTCCGCGCGCCTTCTGGCCTCCATGACCGGGCTCGGCCGCGAGACGGCCCGCACAGCGCTTCTGAGACTGCAAGACGACGGGTGGATCACCCATGACGGAGCATCAGACGGCCCGCACGCCTCGAAATGGCGCCTGAAGTCGTTCTCCACAGGCGCGGAAGCGCTAGATCGGTCACAAGTACCCCCGCCCCCCGCAGGCGCCGGGATCGCTCTCCGCTCAGCCGCCATCACCGCTCTGGAAGGGAAACTCGAAGCGCTCAACCACGATGTGTTCGCCGCCCCCCGCAGTCTGGGCCGCACCGCAGGACGGATCTACGCAGCACTCCCCCACGCGGAAGCCCTCACACCGTCCGAGATCGCCGTCTCTGCCGGTCTGAGCATCGCCACAGTCCGAACCTCGCTCCGTGAGCTCATCCGTGCCGGCATTGCCGACCGCGCCCGCCACCTGTTCCACCGCGTCGACCCCGATCGCCGTGCGCGAGCCGCCGTCGACCTCGACGTAGCCGGCTACCTCGAGGAGCGCCGTCAAAGGTACGCCGACGAACGCGCGGCCTGGCACTGGTGGCTTGCCGAACTCGAGCGCCGCCATGCGCGGCGCAAACCGCGCCGTCGCGGCCGCGCGGACCAGCCCCAGCTGTTCGCTGTGCCTGGCGCGGTGACCTACCCGATACACCCCAAGCGCCGACACGACGGCCGAGCCGACTTCGCCGCAGCTCTACGCCTCGTCCGTGCCGGTGCGCTGTCGGCACCCAGCGTTGATGCTCCCCAAAAGCGTGTCACCTTCGGTGGCATCCCCGAGGCGGCCTAGCCGCCACAGGGATGGTCGAGTGCTTGACGCACGGAGGCGCTTGAGTTTTGCCTTGTCGCTTCCGCAATCGTCGAGCCATTCGCACCTGCGGCAAGGGCGCTGCGCGTCACACGTGATGGCCTACGGCCACCCTTGCCTCCGGCACTCCCGGCTCTTGGGATTCCTCACGCCGACAGGCAAAACCACTGGCGGCAAAGGAGAGAGATTATGCACAAGGGACTTCACTTCGATCTGGCGGGAAACCTCTCGCTTGTCTCGGTCACGGCCGAAGACATCGACTCCGAGATCCACGAGCGGCTCGGATGCAAGACGTACACGATGGTGCACATCGACCGGCGTCTCGTCGCTGTCATCGACGCGCAGGGACCGGGCAACGGCCAGCGATTCAACTCCGAGTTGACGCTGTTCGTCCACAAGTTCGGAGTCAACCGCTTCATGTACGGCGAGGCGATCATCTTCCGACTCGACTTCGACGACGAGTACTCCAGCCTGCTCCCCGATGACGTGTCTCGGCTCGTCGTGCAGCACGCGGTCAGCACCGACCCGGAGTACAGCGCCGTGGTCGCACGCGAGGCTCGAACGCAGACGTCGACGAAGTTGCTTGCCGAAGCGCTTCGCTGACACAGTGCGTCCCGCCCCAGAGCTAGTGGGGCGGGACGCACTCCCAGTATCGCGGAGTCGCTTGCGACAGCCCCAGCAGACTCCCTCGTTGCGCTTAGTGCCATAATCCATGCCATACGGCGTGCCATACTTCACGCGGGACGGAGTGCCATACCGCAAGGGGGGCGACACGCCGGAACGCGGGCTAGCGCTATCGCGCGTGGCCCGCTTAGACTGGCAACAGGAACACCAACAGGCGATAGGGCTAGATCTCCTGCTGGCTGACCCGTCGTACTTCCCGCACTGCCGTCCACGCGGCGAGACGTGGGGGAGTCGGCTCAATCACACACACCATCGTTCATATGCAGCCGCACGAGCGGCCCAGCAAGGAGACTCGCAATGAGCATCGCACGCACCGTCGTTTTCGCCCAGGGCAAGGGCGGGGTCGGCAAGACCACCCTCACGAGCAATGTCGCCGGCCTCACCGCAGCCAGCGGCCGCCGCGCACTGATCCTCGACCTCGACCCGCAGGGCAACGTGGCACGCGACCTGGGCTACGAGCCCGACAGTGGCTCGCAGCTGTTCACCTCCCTTGTGAGCGGCACACCGCTCCCGCTTCTGCACGATGTGCGACCGCAGCTCGACGTCGTGCCCGGTGGCCCCGAGGTCGGGGACCTCACCGCCCTGTACCAAGCGCGCGCTTCGCGCGGGGGAGGGGAACTCGCTGACGTCCTGCACGACCGCCTCAGCGCGATCGCCAACAACTACGACCTCATCGTCATCGACACCCCTCCTGGCGACCGGGTGCTCGTCGAGGCCGCGTTCACCGTGGCGACGAGCGTCGTGATCCCGACGCGCAGCGACGAAGCCAGCATCGACGGCGTGAGTCGAGTCGCGGAGCGGTTCATCGCGGTTCGAGACAAGAACCCCTCGCTCCAGCTCGCCGGAGTCGTCCTGTTCGCGATCGCCAGCCGAACCGGCCGCCTCGAGCGCGACGTTCGTGCCGCTCTCGCGGAGATCCTCGGGGACGCGGCTCCTGTCTTCGACACTCGCATTCGTCACCTTGACTCCGCCGCTGCTGACGCACGGCGTCGCGGGCTTCTCGTGCACGAACTCGAAGATGCCGGCACCGAAGCCAAGCGTGAACGCCTCGCCACGCTGCGCCAGGCCGCCAAGCTCGACGACGCGGCTAAGCGCGAACTTCTCGCGCACGAGCGCGACAACAGCCTCTACGCCCGCGACACACGCGGTCTTTCGGAGGACTTCTCCGCGCTGACGCGCGAGATCCTCGTCCGCGTCAGCCAGCTCGAATCGGAAGGGAGCATCCCCGCATGACGAACCAGCAGCACCCTGCTCGACCGAACCTTGCCAATGCGTTCGGGGGGTCGAGCCGCGCCGCAGGACTGGGCGACCTGTTGCCGCCCCGTCCCGCACCTTCGACCGATCCAGCACCCGCATCGCCGCCCCCGGTGGCGACCCCCGAGCCGAAACCGGCCCAGGAAGCGCCTCGCGCGGCCGTCACGCCGCCCGCCACGCCTGCCGCGCCCGCTAAGCCGAAGCGCAACCCCAAGCCGCTCAGAAGCGAGCACACAGCCTCTGGGCGCGATGCCGAGAACGTCGCCGCGTACCTGGAGCCTGGGCTGCGCGAGATCGTCCGAACGGCAGCGCGAGTCGAGAACAAGACCTACGACGAACTGCTCGTCGAAGGCTTCGCTCGCGTCGACCTCGACGCTCTACGCGCCGAGTTCTCCGAGCCGCCCGTCGACGACAGCGGAGTCATGCCCGCTCGTCGCGTCGGCCGCCGCCGGAACTACCAGGGCATCCAGATGCAGCTTCGACTCGACGGTACCCAGCGTGCCTGGCTTGCCGAGCAAGTCGAGGCGTTCGGTGCCCCCTCACGCAGTGCCCTCATCGCCGCCGTGTTCCGGCTCACTCTCCAGGAGCGCTAGCGCGCCTTCACGCACTTCAAGTGCCCCGGTCGACTCTCTCCCGACCGGGGCACTTGTTCGTCGGCCTACTGGCACGACTCACATTGCAGCTCGTCCATTGGGTCAACAGGGACCTCGTAACCGTCGACGGGCGTGGTGCTGTTCATCTGAACCTCCGAG
The DNA here is from genome assembly GCF_055809595.1 of Pseudolysinimonas sp. 10J20-29. Taxonomy (NCBI): domain Bacteria; kingdom Bacillati; phylum Actinomycetota; class Actinomycetes; order Micrococcales; family Microbacteriaceae; genus Pseudolysinimonas; species Pseudolysinimonas sp. 10J20-29. The sequence goes on from NZ_JBVVUF010000003.1 coordinate 26,522, forward strand.
ATTGAAGCGCCGGCCCCTGTGGCCGACGTGGGCCGATCAGCGGGGGAGTTGCACCGGAGGCAAGGGTGGCCGTAGGCCATCACGTGTGACGCGCAGCGCCCTTGCGTCTGGTGCGGCCCCCCGCAGGGTCACGGCTGTTGGGCACAGGTGCCGGCATCTCGGTCGATGAATCCTCGCCATTGTCAGGTGCTTGCGTCAGGATTGCACCAGCCGCGACGCAGCGCGGCGCATCGGCCCACAGGCCGATGTCGGGGGACGCGGCCGTCTTTGCCGCGAATGAACAGAGGGGGAGCAATGCCCATTCCGATTCAGGTCACGGTCGCTGGCAACCTTGCCAGCGAGCCTGCCGCCGTCGACGCGGGCAAGGCCCGCGTGACGAAGTTCCGGCTGCTCGAGAACACCGGGGAGTACCGGCAGGGCGAGTACGTCCAGCACGACGAGCCGACAAGCTACGAGGTCGAAGCCTGGTTCGACCTCGGCGCCAACATCGCCGCCTCGGCGCTCGCCACCGGCACGCGCCTTGTCGTCGTCGGCCGCCAGCGCACCGAGAAGTACACCAACAAGGACGGCGTGGAGGTCTGGCGCTCCATCATCAAGGCCGACACGGTGGCCGTCGACCTGAGCTACGCCCAGGTCGACCAGATCACCAAAGCGGCACGAGGTGACTCAGCCGTCGTCTGAGCAGTCGGCGGCACCGAGTGGGGGAGTGGGTTCCAAGCGGAACCCACTCCCCGCTTTCATGCTCTCGATCGCTACGGCGACGCCGCACCGATCGCCACGCAGCCATCAGGCGTGCCGTCGTGACCCCTGGACGGATCTCGGCATCCCGAGCTGTCAGAGACTGCCGCACACTCCACCCACGCTCCAGGGCATGCGCGGCTCTTATCCTCCGGCGCTTCGCTTGTCCGGTACGCCCCGATCCCGAGCGCGCGCTTCACGTGCAGCTGTGCGTCTCTCGCTCGATCTACTCGATCAACCACATCCAGGAGGTACTCATGAACGACACCACGCAGATTGACGGCTACGCGGTCCCGCTCGATCCGATGGACGAGCTGCAATGCGAGTCCTGCCAGTAGCCAGCCAGAAGGCCCGCCCCAGAACGGGGCGGGCCTTCATCCTGTGCACGAACGTCAGCGGGAGAGCTCTGGACCCTCTGCGGGGCCGTCAGGCCGCTGTCTGAGCCCGTTCCGGGGTGTCCGCCCCAGTGGCGCTTCCGCAGCTGGTGCAGCGAAGCCTGCGGCCGCGAGAGCCTGTGCAGACGGCGCGCTCTCCGCCACCAAGCGGCGAAGCCCCGGCGAAAGCAACGTGCCAGCCTCGGCTCGCTCCTTCATCAGCTCGTCGACGCGCGGCGAACCGATCAACGTCGCGTTCTCGTCCTGCCTCAGAACGCGCCGTCCGCCTTCCCTGTCGATCGCCAACGGGCGATTGGTGCCGAAGTCCCATCCCATCGCGGCTGGTTCTTCGTGCAGGTTCATCACGTCGATGCCGTACCGCAGCACGATCGTGTAGCGCGCGACCTGCTCCGCGCGCCGAAACTCGTCGTGCAGGAAGGTCGGCCCCGCCGAGCGGACCGTCTCCCACACGTTCACCATGTCGGTGTGGTCACACAGCGCGAAATGGCCATCGCGACCGAGCGCCGATCGCAAGTAGATCAAGTACGCCGAGTGATCCTCTGCCGCCGCTTCGGCGAGCTGCTCCGCCATCTTCGAGCCGGGCGTCGTCGTCAGATCGAGCGAGTACCACCGATCCGAGCGCTCATCTCCGACTCGCGCCGCCGCCGCGAACTGCGCCCGCAGCTCTGCGAGCTCGTCAGCGATCGGACGCTGCCCTGGTCGAAGCGGCTCCGATGCCGACTGGGCACGGGACCGCAACCGCCACTCGAGAGAGCGGCGCATCGAGAAGGTATCCGCTGCACCGCTGATCTCGTCTGCGGACAGTCGATCGTCGTCGTCGTAATCGTCGCTCATCGTTCCCCCACCCCAACTTGAGGAAAAGACTACGACGGCGCGCCGACGCGGCGCACCCACTGTCGGCTGACGCCGGCTGAACCCACCCCCGCGCCCACGGTCGCGGGGGACTTTCCGTGCCTTCCTGGTGTTCGATTTTGGCTCGCTCCGGTCGCTACGTTCCGGCTTTCGCTATTTGCAGACTCCGGCCTTCGGCCTCCGCTTAGCAACCACTCAAGCTCGGCACTCCGCTCCCTCCCGCTCACCCGTCATCTCTGCACCAGGAAGGCCCGGAAAACAGTCGCACCGCCAAACCCAAGGAGAGAACAATGCCCAAGATCGTCGGACGTGTCGTGACCCCGTGCGGAGAGATCATCCCCGTCGAGTTCGATGCAGGCCAACTGCTTCCCCAGATCAACGCGCAGCTCAAGAGCCGTGCGTTCGACATCGTGAGCCTTGACGACAACATCAGTTGCTTCGTCGACGACGAGGGACTGCTCGATGCGGAGAAGCACTTCAATCTCCCGCTCTCGCTCATCTCGACTGCCCTCGGCACCCCTCAGTTGCTGTTCGGTCGCGGTGTCCTGCTCGGGAGCAAGGGACCGGAGACGGTCGGGCTCAGCGAGGCGCAGATCGCGCGCATCGAGGACTACGCCGAGTTCGGCCCTAACAGGGAGGTTCTCGCGAAGGTGCGCGAACTGCTGAACGACCTCGGCCCCGGCGTGGCGTCGCACCTTCTGGTGACCGGCCAGATCAACGACTACTGAAACCCACCGGGGGCGGCTCGCGCCGCCCCCGGCCAACCACGGAGGAAACACGATGAAGGCACGAGATCTCACGTTCGCGCACATTGGCACGTTGATCAGTTGGGCAATCCCCGACTCGAACGCGCTCATCGAGGACCGAACCGACGCAGCCGAAATCGGCTTCATTCTGTTCGACGGCACACACGTCACGCTCGGCCTGCGGCCGCCCGGAGACGATGCCGAGCAGTTCGAGGAGTACGTCCTCCCCGCCGACCACGAGGTCGCCATCACCTTCGATGGTGAACCGTGGTCCGAGCCAGCACCGTTCGCCAACCAGTTGCTCGGGCTCAGGCTTGAGCCGACGATCGCCATGCGCGACGGCCGGCAGCAGGTCTTTCAGTGCGCGCAATGCGGCACTCTCGCCGTGAAGTCATCCCTGGCCGACGGTCCGCTCCGTCGTTGCCCCGCATGTTCGGCAGACACCTGGTGGAAGCAGAAGCTTCCCGTGCAAGGGCTGCACGAGGCCACGAGCCATCCCTGAGCGCCAGGGCCGGCTGACGGCCGCCGACAGAGGTCGGCCGTCAGCCGGGGCGGCGCCGTGAGCTCACGTCGCCGATCGTCGGCTATCGCCGGCAGATCCAGCAAGCCCTGCGGCGCTGCCGCAGGGCTGTTTCCGTGCCTTCCTGGTGTTCGATTTTGGCTCGCTCCGGTCGCTGCGTTCCGGCTTTCGCTATTTGCAGACTCCGGCCTTCGGCCTCCGCTTAGCAACCACTCAAGCTCGGCACTCCGCTCCCTCCCGCTCACCCGTCATCTCTGCACCAGGAAGGCCCGGAAAACGGTCGCACAACAAGGAGAGAGCAATGAGCCAGATCGCGTTCGACATCGACACGATGATCCGAGAGATCGAGATCGCCCAGTTGCCCGAGTGGCAGGGCATGCCGACCCGAGGCTTCACGACCGCCTACTACAGCGTGGCCGAGCACGAAGCGATGCTCGAGCGGCGCAAGGCCGAAGGTGGGCACTACTCCGACTACCGCAACGCCTGGGGGCGAAGCCTCTGCCTCGACGTCGTCGGAGTCACCGAGGCCGGGCACACGTTCAAGGCGTACACCGCCGACCTGCGTTGCCGGTGCTCCTTCGACTACCGCACCGTGAGCGAGTTCGAAGCAGCAGGGAAGTGCCGGTGCGTCGGCGCATACCTGACCAAGGTCATCTGCGACGGATGCGGCTGGCACTACATCGGTAGCGAGAAGGAGGCAGTCAAGGCGTGGCACGACCACGCATTCCCCGGCTGGCGCGACCTGCCGCTCCTGCCCAAGAAACTGCGCGGGAGCATGGGAAGCCGGCGCATGACCGCCGCGATGCAGAACTGGTTCGACAAGAACTACCCGCCCGAGTTCCAGACCACGCTCGCGCCGATCGTCACCGCTCGCGAGCAGATCGGTTCCCGGTCGGTTCCCAACTACAGCCCCTTCGGCGGCTTCGACATCGGCATCGTCACCGACGCCTCGTGACACCGAGCGTCACCAGCGGCCCGGATGCAAAGCCGGGCCGCTGGGCGACCCGGCGGCCGACGACGGAGGTCGGCCGAGAGATACACCGCGCGGCACAGCCCCGCGGGGGGCCGACGACGGAGGTCGGCCCATCGAGCCGCGCCCAGAGCGCGGCACATCCTCCTAGAAGCTGCCCTTCCGCACTGCCGACGCTACGGCGCTCTAGTCGCTCCGTGCTCGGCCCTCGCTATTTGCAGACTCCGGCCTTCGGCCTCCGCTTAGCAACCGCTCGCGCACTCACACTCCGCTCCCGCCGCGCCATTTCATCTCTGTGCCGGAAGGGCAGCTAAACAGTCGCACCACCAAACCCAAGGAGAGAGCAATGCAGGAGACAGTGACGATTCAGGACTCGATTCGGGACGATGCCACGGCGTCGGTCGCGCCCACCGAGGGTGACGCTCGACTGGGGGAGCGCTTCGCTCGCGCGGCACTCAGCCGAGTGCTGGGAAGCCTCGACACGGACATTCTTGGCCTGGTCGCAGACACCGACGCCGAGGGCGTCTTCGAGCACATCTACAGCGGGAAGTCCATCAACCCCGCAGATCGGCTCCGGTTCGAGTCGCTGGCGTTGATCGACGGAGTGATCGTCGCGATGCGCCGAGCGGCACGCATGGGGGGCAAGTTCATCATCCCTGGCGACCAGGCATGGCCGACTGTCCTCGACGACCTCGACTCGGAGATCCGACCGCTCGGACTGTGGGTGCGTGGCAACGAGACGTTGCTGGCCAACCCGCAGAACCGACTCAGTGTGGCAGGAACGCGCGCAGCCACCGCGTACGGCGAGATGGTCACCACCGAGTTCGTGCAGGACTTCGTCGCCAACCACGGAACGACCATCGTCGCCGGGGGAGCGTACGGAATCGAAGGAATCGCCCACCGGGCCGCGATCGCTGGCGGTGGCTCGACCGTCGCCGTCGTCGCCGGAGGCATTGACCGGCTCTACCCGAACGGCCACCAGGCCCTGTTCGAGCGGGTCGAGAAGTCGGGTGTCATCGTCACCGAGTACGCACCCGGTTCCGCCCCGACTCGCGCTCGGTTCATCGCCCGCAACCGCCTGATCGCCGCACTCGGTTCGGCAGTGCTTGTGCCGGAAGCCGGCCTCCGGTCGAGCGTGCGTGGCCTCGTGCAGCAGGCGAACGAGTTGGGCCGACCGGTCGGAGCCATCCCCGGTCCGATCACGAGCGCCGCTTCCGCAGGCGGACACGACATGGTGCGCGCTGGTGAAGCGCGCCTGGTCACGAACGCCGCCGAGGTTCGGGATCTCGCCCCGAACGCCTGGCAGTAGTCACCAACCGGTGGGCGGCCGCAACAGGCGGCCGCCCACCCCAAGCCGAAAGGAACCCACCATGACCCTCAACACCGAATCCGCAGCTCGAGGTCGACTCAGCGCGCCGACCTTCTACGGCAAGACCGACTTCGCACCGAGCGACGGAGCCACCGAGCTCGTCGTGACAGCCCTGTCGTCTGCCGTCGACGACAACACCGCAGTCCTGGCCATCGACATGATCGGCGCGCGGCGCCTGAAGATCGTCGTCAACGGAGGCGATGTCGCCACGATCGACATCGCCGAAGGCATGTGCGACTTCGCGCAGAGCGACGGCAGCCAGTTCTACATCGACACCGGCATGCCGATGACCAACGAGCCCGACCTGGGGTGAACGTGGACACCGCGCGGGGCGCGCACCCTGATTGCGCTCAGCCCCGCGCGGTGCGCGGGCAACTGCCGGCGACGGAGGCCGGCAGTTGCGAGCGGCGCTGGATTTCGCGCCGCAGGGACCGGCGACGGAGGCCGGTCCAGCGAGCTCGCTCCAACGAAGTTGAACCGAGCACAGCAATCCTCAAAATAGCCGCCCTTCCGCACTGCCGACGCTACGGCGCTCTAGTCGCTCCGTGCTCGGCCCTCGCTATTTGCAGACTCCGGCCTTCGGCCTCCGCTTAGCAACCGCTCGCGCACTCACACTCCGCTCCCGCCGCGCCATTTCATCTCTGTGCCGGAAGGGCAGCTAAACAGTCGCACCACCAAACAAAGGAGAGAGCAATGCAGGATCAGATCACGGTTACCGGATTGGTCGCCACGACCCCGCGCCACATGGTCACGCAGAACGACACGGCGATCACCTCGTTCCGCCTCGCGTCGCTGCAGCGCAAGTTCGACCGGGACACCAACTCGTGGGTCGACGGCCTCACGAACTGGTACACCATCTCGTGCTTCAACCAGCTCGCGATCAACGTGCAGGAGTCGATCCAGAAGGGCGAGCGCATCGTCGTTCAGGGGCACCTCCGCGTGCGTGACTGGGAGAGCGACACGAAGACCGGGACGACCGTCGAGATCGACGCCATCGCTATCGGCCACGACCTCACCTACGGCACGGCGCGCTTCACCCGCACGCGCGCTCAGGCCGCCGCCAGCGGCGAGTAGCCGCCGCACACATATCCCCTGGGGGCGCATGACGCCCCCAGGGGATATCCCAACCACCAGATCAGGAGAAACCACCATGATGCTCGACTTCGACGCGATCACCCCCGCAACGCCAGCCTGGGCCGAGGCGTGCTTCTACTGCACCCCTGATTCGCTCGGGTGCTACGACGAGGCTCGCCACCTCCACTCGCACCTGCCGTTGCAGTGCGCCGTGTGTCACGAATGGTCACCGAATCGACTGCTCTTTGAGATGAGCCACGGCGTCAACCTCGGCGCTTCGTGGGCGGCCCGCGCGCTGCTTTGCACGAACCTCGCGCTCCGCCTAAACCACCTCGGCTACGCCCTCCGCAAAGGGCACACCCCGGCCGCAATCGACCTCACGCCGATCGACCTCGGTTGGCGTATCGCACCAGACGGAACGCAGCTCGCACCGTTGACCTGGCCCTCTGCCCCGGAGCCTGGTGAACTTTCAGGAGGGGCTGTACTTATCGAAGGAGTTGACCACTGATGCCACTTGAGATCCACTCGCAGCGCGGACTCACGATCACCGCCATGCTGCTTCCCGATGCAGACCGATACTGGGTTGCGGCGAGGACAGACTTCCCCTCTTTTGAGCACCCCGACATCACCGACAATCATCAGCGGCACGATGACCAGGATGATCTCGACTGGCGAGCCATCGGTGACCTCATCTGCCAGGTCACCGAGGCGATCATGAACGGCAGTGCGCAACAGCCGTTCGCGATCACTCCGATTGAGCTCGGGAAGATCGAGCGGCAGATCGTCCGCTCGTGGATGGCCGGAGGGGCACAGGTGACAGGCGACCCCGTGACTGATTCCTCTCCGTCCGAGCCGCAGCTGGTTGACGGCCGGCACCGCTTGGCAAACAGCTGGGGGGCACAGCCGGGCCTACTGCTCCCCATCCGCTCAGGCGCGCTCTACTACTACGACGACGCGGTTTATGCAGGCGAGTTGGAGCAACAGAAGATCGCCGCGCAGGGTGCTTCCGTGGTTCTCTCCAACGCTCCGGCCGCGATTCTCGCTCGCACGCCGCAACACCGCGCCGCGTTGGTCGAGGCTGCGCACATGCGCTAGGCGAACGGTCCCGTCCCCTCGAGCCCGAGCAACAGACCCGACCGCAGCCGCCGCACCTTGTCTGCATGCTCCAGGGTCGCAGTGTCGTCGAGCGCCAGGTCGCGCAACGTTGACTCGTAGGCGGCCAGGCTCGTTGCGAGGATCTCGAACGTGTCGTCTTCCAGCAGGTCGATCCTCACCAGGCGCTGGCCGCGAGCGACCTTCGCGCTCATCGGCTCAGGTCGGACTCGACAGCCGGAGACTGATGGCCCGCGCGCTCCGCGCGCGGCGCGGCCGCAGCGCCAGGCGCCGCAGCCGCAGGCGATGCGAACCCCATGCCCGCGACGGTCGCCGGCGACGTCGCCGCTGGCGACCCGACCCGGCGCGCTTCTTGCGTGATCCACGCAGCGACCTGTGCTGGCTCGGCATCCAGGCCCAGGTTCGAGCGGACCGCCTCGCGGCCGCCGTCGACGTCGAGCCACCACACCGGTTCGGCCTCGTCGGCAGGGGAGATCATCGCGCGATCGTGCGGGTCATCCTCGCCGCCGCGCGAACCCAGGTCGATCTGCAGCTCGAACGAGCCGCCCATGTCTGCATCCAGCACGACTGGGAAGGGCATCTCCGCCGCTACCTTCCGCACATGCTCGTCGACCATGCCATGTTCAATCTCAGCCACGATTTGCCCCCTCAGACCCTCGGCTTGCCGACAGGCTACCTGGCACCGATGACCACCGGGAAGGTCGATCTCTGCTTGTGGAGCGATCCCGCAAGGGGATCGCCATGCGGGACGAGTTTCCGCGTGCCCGGTGTCTCTGGACGTGTCAAGCGCATATGACCCTGATCAAAGGACTGATGTGCCTAGGGGCACCGTGGTCGAAACCCCGCAAATTGACCTGTTCGGTGGCAGGAATGACATGTCTAGTGGCAACGGACAGTGTGCATTCGGCGCGCCGGAGACCTCGCGCTCTCGCTTCCCGTATGACCTGTCCGTATAGTTTCCCGTATGAGGTCGCTCAAACGGGGCGGTGGAGGTGGCGATGGATGACCTGCTGATTGGGTACGCGCGCGTCTCCACCAAAGAGCAGGACGTGCAGCCCCAGGTGGATGGACTGCGGGCGCTGGGAGTCTCGGCCGAGCGGATCTACCTCGATCCGGGACTCAGCGGCCGCACCCGCGATCGCCCCGGCCTTGCTCAAGCGCTAGCCGCCTGCCACTCCGGTAGCACGCTCGTCGTGACGAAACTTGACCGGCTCGGGCGCTCGCTGCTCGACCTGCGGGACATCCTGGCCGAAGTCGAAGCCAAGGGTGCACGGCTCAACGTCGGTGGCGCGATCTACGACTCGCGCGAGCCGACTGGGAAGCTCCTGTTCTCAACACTGGCGATGATTGCCGAGTTCGAGTCGGACCTCATTCGGCAGCGCACGCGCGAAGGCATGGCCGTCGCGCGCAGTCGCGGCCGGCTTCGCGGCAAGCAGCCGAAGCTATCGCCCAGGCAGGACGCCACGCTGTTGCGCATGTTCGAGTCGGGGGAGTATTCGGCGGGCGAATTGGCCGAGACGTTCAAGGTCGGGCGCAGCTCGATCTACCGCGCACTCGACCGGGCGCGTGCTGCTGAAATCTCGCGGGGGGTTGA